>NZ_JAHRFC010000199.1:0-2265 GCF_020883015.1 Microcoleus sp. CAWBG640 | reverse complement strand
CCGTGTAAATGCAGTAACAGCAGTTGTGAGGACAGCCGCGCTTGGTTTGGACGCCGATGTAGAAGTCCCTATCCTGTAGATAATAGGAAAATTCCGGCCAAATGGTCTCGATGTACTGATAATTACAGGCAGTTTTCTCGATGTTGGCTGGCTTTTCGTGAATTAGTCGATCGCGCGGGACTGTCTCACCTACCACATAACACCTTTCCTGGGCCAAATCTTCGCCTTTAATCAACTTCTCCAGCAGCGCCTCGCCTTCCCCCACCGAAACCACAGTCCCCTTGGGTAAACTGCGTCCCAACTGCTCATAAAACACGCTCACAGCACCGCCACCGACGACTGCACGAGCTTCGGGACGGTATTTCCGGGCCCGATGCAATCCCCGCTTCACCAACCCCAAATTGCGCCAGAGTTCCGTATAGTAAGACACGGCTAAACGTAATCCTCCCAATGCTCCCCGCATTTTAATTAGGGGATTGTTGGCGTAGTAAAACTCAAAGGCATTTTGCAGGGGATTGCCGCCTCTACCGCCGACTGGTGCGTAAATTTGAATGTCTCGCCAGGAGAAAACTAGGAGGGTTGGTTGAAATTCATCGACGGCGACGTCGAGAGCCTTGGCGTAATCTAAGGGCGGTACTGCACCTACATCGAAAATCCGTTGTTGGACATCGGGAAACAGCTTATGGATGTGATCGGAAAGGTACACAACTCCGATCGGGAAAATGGGATTACAAGGGAGGCGAACATACAGGACTCGGTTTTCTCGGTTTTCCATGATTGCCACATCCTAAATTGCTAGTGTTTTCACTGTGTTAATATTCTTTTAATATAACTTTACAATCTCTCTAATTTTGGTAATTTAAGATTAAATATTTTAAAATTTTCCGAAGCGGAGTAAAGCAGAGCCTGTTGGCGTGGCTGAGCTGGAGGACGATAAAATAGGGGATTTTTAAATTAATTACAGCTAAGGTTGACAAAAAATTCACGATCGCACTTAATATCGCGTTTTTTCTGCCTCTATCGGCACTATGGTCTCTTAAGGTGCTAGGGAATTGGTAGTCCGCATTACAACAATGCGGGATCGCAAAGTGTTAATTTTGAAAGATAACGAAAACTTTTATCCAAGGCTCCCTACCAGTTATGGCTCAAATTCTTGACCCACTACCCTCAGACGCCGATAGCAAAATTCTCTGCTGCTACGTCAACGCCACCAATCAAATTCAAATTGCTCGCATCACCAACATTCCTAACTGGTATTTTGAACGAGTGGTATTTCCCGGTCAGCGCTTAGTGTTTGAAGCAATGACAGCAGCAATGTTGGAAATTCACACTGGGATGATGGCGAGTGCAATTTTGTCTGATACGATCCCTTGCGATCGCTTGCAGATTAATGAAGGACCCTATTCTCCTATCAATGCTACCAGATCGAGACCGGAAAGTAAGATCGATCGCGCCTCAACTACAGCCCGCCCCAAATCTAAAGAAATCTTAGAGCCTTTAACAGTACCGGCGTTAACAGCCGTCGATTAAGGTAGTTCTCGGATTGAGGACTTTTCAGGGATCGGAAGTTAATAAATTTTCCATTTAACAAATAAACCTTGTACAAAATCTGCTTTTACTCGATCTGAAATTGGTAAGAGCAGTTTTTTGTGCAGACCTTTGCTCGATCGCCGATAATCTTTCTATAAAACCCGTTCTTAGTTCAACCATGTCAGTACCACCGATGGAATCCCCATTATCCTCTACTCCCCTATTTGAACCTGCGGTATTCCGACTTTCTCCTTTAATTAGAATCACCCTTTTGAGTTTGTACGCAGCCTTAACAATTCCCTTACCTTTTTTGTCGGCAGCAACGGCAGCACCGGTGCCTGCTAATATTATTTGGGCGGGAATTGTAATCGGGGCTGTGGGTTTGTATGGCGTACTTAGCGAAAGGGTAATGGTGAATGACGAGGAAATTCAAGTAACTTATCCCAACTGGTTTCCCAAAGTATTTCGCAGAGGTTGGTCTTTAGCTTGGACAGAGGTCAAAGCTCTTAAACCTCGATCGACTGGTCAAGGTGGTTTAGTTTATTATTTTTTGAGTCATTCGGGAGAGGGTTATTTATTACCCATGCGAGTGGCGGGATTTGCCAAATTAGTCCGTTTAGTTGAAGCAAAAACAGGCATTGATACTACAGATGTCCGCCCTTTGTCTCAGCCTTGGATGTATTTGATTTTGCTCTTATGTACCCTGCTGTTACTCTTAGTTGATGGGTGGACAAT
>NZ_JAHRFC010000198.1:0-2318 GCF_020883015.1 Microcoleus sp. CAWBG640 | reverse complement strand
CCCACATTCCGCACCCCCAACTGGCACATAGGCGGATTGAGGGGGTAAAAGTGAATCATCCGAGACCAAGCGTGAGTAAAAACACCCAAAAATCTCTGCAACGATCGCATCACGAGCGTTAGGAATTCCTCAAAATTAACGTGAGGGCATGAATTAAATCTTCTTCACCCATAAAACGTCAAAAATCAGACTATTACTAACTATTAATTTCCAGCATATATCGCCAGCATTATGACAATTATACATCACTGCTGCACCTACAATTATTTAAATGTAAGTCAGTTTTATCAATCCATAATCGACTTCATTTCACAACAATAAATAATAAGACCGACAGGTGACTGGAAACAAATTTAAGATGGCTAACCGTTCGGATGTCAAATTGGAAACTTGTTGAATTCCTTGAATACAAACGGCATGAATCGATTGAAAACTTTGGAACATCCAGCGTAAAGTAGGTCGATTGGTTCCTTTACCCAACTGATTTTTTACGGTTTTATTAGTGAGTTGCAAGTTTTGTCTAAGTAACCTTTGGCCTAAAGTATAAACCAACAAACACAAACCCATTACCAAAGTTAAACCCTCGATTCTTTCCGGCGACTTCAGAAACACGCTATCCGTAAAAAATAGTGGGTCTTTCAGGAACCCAAACCCTCTCTCTGCCGACTGCTGTTCCTTATATTTCACAATCATTTCATCAGGATTTAATTGCTCTGAATCCAGCACATTAGTAGCTAAGATAAATCTGCCACTAGCTTTGGTTTCTTTAGCTATCACGCTAGCATCTAATTCCAGTTTTGCTTCAACTTTAAAGGTCGAGCTAGAACTAGAATTATCATGAGAAATGGTCGAATTAGTAGCTGGTTTTGCTGTCGCTTCTCTGCTGCTAATTTGAGTTAAATTATGATATTTTAGTTGTTTGGATAAACGACTTGCTGCTGCTGAGGCATCGGCTGAACAAGCAAATTCAATATTTGATAACTCTCGCAACTTTTTCTGAGCCTCAACTTCAGCTTTTTTGAGGTTTTTTTCTAACTTACGTTGGTCAGCATCACGACGCAAACTGCTCTCTACTACTAACCATCTTTGTTCAATTCCACCATAATTACTTTTGTGTTCTGACCAACGATATCCGGTCACAGAACTATCGTGAAATTCTGATTCATTTAGTTGAGATACCATTTGCTGTGCTTGTTTCAGGCTCAGTGGTACACGAGTTAACCATCTTAAATTGGTTAACATTTCTAAGTTGGGAGCGGTATATAATGCACTGTCAGCTACCATTAAACTGTCGAGATTTAATTGTTTTTTAAAGTCTTGACAAATTGAGGCGAATATGGAATTATCTGATTCATTTCCTGAAGCTACTCGTAAAAATAGTGGCACATCTCCATCTCCACTACAAATTAGGTCTAATATAAACTGTTTTAAGTCAGGGCGATGGTCACGAGAATAGCCGTAGGTAATCTGAATTGGTATTGGGGATGTTTGATGGTTGATTGATGAATTTTCTAACTGATTGCTATCTGTTTCTGTGCTAGAAAAAGATACTGATGGCAATTCTTGCTCATATTTACCATGTAGATGAAATGAACTTGAGTCGAGGTGAGATGTATCGGTATTTATCTCAAATTTTTGAGCTGCTGACAGGGCAATGGTTGTGAATATTTCTGTAATTCCTGCCAAATATAACTTATCTAATACTCTCCCTAAACGGTCATCATTTAAATGTGATGCTTGAATCCCCGTTCCAAGTAAATGTTCTACTGCTTTCCCTTCAAAAAATTTAGAAAATAAGTATAATGGGGCGGAAACCATCCCTAATCCATTGATGATCATGGCTTTAACTACTAGGCCGGGACTGACTATCTCGCCCGGTTGTTCGCCTACTAATTCATTGATTTTTGGAACAATTCCTATTTCATCAATTAGACCGGCTATCAAGCCCAGATGATCTAGGTTTTCTACTTTCATCTCAGATGCTTTCTGCATGGGCTGCTGAATCCTGATTTGAGCGTCGATCGCGATCGCCAGTTTACACTATTTTTGGCGATGATTGGTTACCCAAGAGCGATCGCAATTAACGCATTTTGGTCAGGCGTGAGGGTAACAGTGAGGTCATAAACACAGGTTTGTGGCGATCGCAATTTTAACCTACATCAGATTTAACTCACGTCCTCACGTCAATTTTCCAGAATGGACTACTGGGTGATGTTGAGTGACCGAGATAGTTGAGCATTTCTACTCATTTTTGTCTCGGATGATTCACTTTTACCCCCTCAACCCGCCTATGTGCCAGTTGGGGGTGCGGAATGTGG
>NZ_JAHRFC010000197.1:0-2399 GCF_020883015.1 Microcoleus sp. CAWBG640 | reverse complement strand
AAGGGTGTCGGGTAAGGTTTAAGCGTCGCCACTCTCCCCTCCCCTAAGAACCGTGCATGAGACTTTCGCACTCACACGGCTCAAGCCTTACTTCAAGCTAGTTGACTTGGGTTTTGAATGTACCTGTTTGTGACACGGTGAGTGTAAGTGCTGAAGATTACTTATGTCGTTTAAGCCCCCTTTAGCAACAGGTACTATGTGATGGGTTTCGATTTCTTCACCGTTGAGTAGTGGTTGACCACAGATTGGACATTTCCATTTTTGATTTTGTGCTATGAGATAGTTTTTGCTACCTTTTGCCCAGTAGGATTTGCCTAATTTTTGGTTTCTTTTGTCCCAATACTCTTTAAGTGTTTGGTCGTCGGGACTTGCTCCTCCATTAACCTTTACATGGCGTTCAATAGGTGTTGATGCTATAGAATAAAGGCAGTAGTTAAACTTCTGGTCTTTATTTTCACGTTCGCCTAATTCACAGGCGAATACCCATTTATTACCATTTATAGTTTTGAAGTATTTGTCTTTAACCCAATTTGTGCCTTTGTTGGGGTGTCTACGTTTTGCCCAACGCCAAAGGTATTGCCATACCCTGTGAGAGATATAGTTGAAGGTTACTTTGCTAACTCCTCCTTTGTAGTAGTTAGCAAAACCTCGGAGAATTGGATTTAGTTTGCTGATTACATCTTCCTGTTTTGAGCCATTTAAAGCTTTTATCTCATCCCCTATCCGTTTACAAAAATCTAGGACTTTCTTCCTGGAGGGTCTGGTTAATAGCTTGCCATTATAATGACGGTGGTTAAAACCTAAGAAATCAAAGCCTTTTTCCATTGACGTTATTAATGTCTTCTCCGCGCTTAGTTCAAGTCCTCTTTCTAACAACCATTGCTGAATCTGGATTTGAACATTTTCAAGACTTTCTTTATCTCTAGCTGTGACGATGAAGTCATCAGCATATCTGATTACCCCAAATTGTACAGTTTGAGTTCCCTTTCTCTTCGCATAATGAGGAAGTATGGACTTGATCATTTGCTCTAATCCGTGGAGTCCAATATTGGCTAATAAGGGTGAGATAACACCACCTTGTGGAGTTCCTGTTTCCGTTGGATTGTATTTACCATTGGAAACAAATCCAGCTTTTAACCATCCTTTAATTAGTTCTCTCTTAGGAAAGTTACTAATCATGGATAGGATAGATTCATGGGCAATATTATCGAAGAATCCTCGAATGTCGGCTTCTAGAACCCAAGTGTCTTTACCACCTTTTAACCTGATAAAGTTTTGGGCGATAGCATCTTGACAACTTCTGCCAGGTCTAAATCCATAGGAATTGGGTTCAAACACGGATTCCCATTCGGGTTAAGCGTGAATTCTTAATTATTGCTTGTTCGATTCTGTCGCGCACGGTTGGGATTCCGAGCGGTCGTTTCTTTCCATTGGGCTTTGGTATCTCCACCCGTCTGGTTGGCTTGAGGTTTCCCCCCTTCCAATTATTTACCAGGTTCACTCGTTGCGCTGGGGTGTTGATAATCTCATTATCAATTCCTGCCGTTGCTTTACCTTTGTTGGTCTGAGTGATACGTCGAACAGATAGTAATAAGTTTGCGTAGCTTCGTTGCATTAACTTCTGAAGATTCCGAAGAGTCCTGAAGTTACCAAGTTTTCTAGCACGAAAAATTCTTTGTCGTAGATTCTTAACAAGCTTGTGGGCTTTACGCCATTGAATGTGGCTCCAGTCCTCTAGTTGTCTCCTTGTTCCGTTTGTTGATATTGCTATCACCATCTAACTTGTCCTCGGATTAAGTTTCGATAACATTTAGTTTTTCGTATAAGACCCAGATAAAGTCTGCTTTCCTTTCGGTCAGAGGCAAATTTGGAACCCCTATCTAACTCATTACAAGTTAGCATTTGCTTTTTCATCCATCCTCTATCCTCCAGAGAATTCAGTCGTTGTTACCTCGGACTTACTAGAAGTATTCGACCACTTCTAGACTCTGTAGGGTTTACCCTGTTGTGCCGTTTAGTTGTCTGTTATTCCTTAGATGCTGTCTATTCTGCGATAGGGATTTTATTCACACGATTTGGCGATTGCACAACGCCGAATCTACCTATTTACCTTTTGGTCGGAGCCTATCAGCCTTATTTGGCTCCTTGGAAAATAACGCAGTTTAATCAACAATTCACTGATGTTCATCATAGAATAACTCCCTCTTGCTCTCTAACCAACTTAGGCTGTCAGTTACGGCTACTTTCGGGGTCTGCATTCCGCTTGTTTCGTTGCCTACTTGAGCGTGACCGGACTCATTATTGAGCCTTTTCCGTGAGGGTAAGGGGTGTGAAACCCTTAGAGGAGTGGGTTCCTCGGACTAAACGACCAGTTCAGGTCGCGCATACAAAATTTCCTT
>NZ_JAHRFC010000196.1:0-2481 GCF_020883015.1 Microcoleus sp. CAWBG640 | reverse complement strand
CAATTCGCTTTCTGATGTGCGCTCCCGACCACTACGATGTGGACTACGTGATTAATCCGTGGATGGAGGGCAATGTCCACAAATCATCGCGCGATCGCGCCGTCGAACAGTGGGAAAAACTGTACCACGTCCTCAAAGAAAATGCCATTGTAGACCTCGTACCGCCTCAAAAAGGCTGGCCGGATATGGTTTTCACCGCCAACGCGGGTTTACTTTTAGGTAATACCTTTGTGCTGAGTCGTTTCTATCACAAAGAACGTCAAGGCGAAGAACCCTATTTCAAAGCCTGGTTTGAGGAGAAAGGTTTCACGGTTCACGAACTACCGAAAGACTTGCCCTTTGAGGGTGCTGGCGATGCTTTGCTCGATCGCGAAGGCCGCTGGTTGTGGGCCGGATACGGCTTCCGTTCCGAACTCGATTCTCACCCATTGCTCGCCAAATGGCTGAATATCGAAGTGCTTTCTCTGCGTTTAGTAGACGAACGTTTTTATCACTTAGATACCTGTTTTTGTCCCCTCACAGGTGGCTATTTACTCTACTACCCAGCAGCCTTTGATTCCTACTCAAACCGCTTAATTGAAATGCGGGTAGCGCCGGAAAAACGGATTGCCATTGAAGAAGCGGATGCCGCAAATTTTGCGTGTAATGCTGTCAATATTGACAAAGTTGTGGTAATGAATAAGGTCAGCGAAGGCTTGAAAACACGCATCACTAAAGCTGGGTTTAAAGTAATTGAAACCCCGATGAGTGAATTTCTGAAAGCTGGCGGTGCTTGTAAGTGTTTGACATTGCGGGTAACGGAACCGATTCAAGAAGATCGATCGGCAAATGTGATGGTAGAAAGCCGCACAATTCGCATGGAAGGTCACTTGCTGGATGCTGGTTTAATTAGTCGTGCTTTGGACTTAATTGTCGATCTTGGTGGCAGTTTCCAAGTGCTGAATTTTAATCTGGGAGAGCAGCGTCAAAGCACATCCAGTGCTGACGTTAAAGTTTCGGCTCCTTCCCATGATGTGATGGAAGAAATGATGGGAATGCTGATCGACTTGGGTGCAGTGCCTCCACCACAAGAGATTTGCGATGCTATTTTAGAACCTGTAGTGCAAGATGGCGTTGGACCGGACGACTTTTATGTGAGTACGATTTATCCGACGGAAGTGCGGGTAAATAACCAGTGGGTGAAAGCGCAAAATCAGCGGATGGATGGGGCAGTAGCAATTACTGAAACTGCTGATGGCCCAGTCGCCACCTGCAAATTATTGCGGGATTTAAAAGTAGGAGAAAAGGTGGTTGTGGATGTGGTTGGCATTCGCACTATTCGCAAAACAGAATCGCGGGAACAGCGGAATTCTCAGGAATTTAGTTTTATGTCCGGGAGTGTTTCTAGCGAACGCCGCGTCGAATTGGTGGTGGAACAAGTAGCGTGGGAATTGCGCCAAATTCGCGATCGCGGTGGTAAAGTTGTTGTTACCGCAGGACCTGTGGTCATTCATACTGGCGGTGGCGAACATTTAGCGCATTTGATTCGGGAAGGTTACGTGCAAGCGTTGTTGGGTGGAAATGCGATCGCGGTGCATGACATGGAACAATCGAACATGGGAACTTCTTTGGGGGTTGACATGAAACGGGGTGTTGCTGTGCGCGGTGGACACCGACACCACTTGAAAATAATTAACACTGTGCGGCGTTATGGCAGTATTGCTAAAGCTGTGGAAGCAGGGCTGATTACTAATGGTGTGATGTACGAGTGCGTCAAGAACAATATACCGTTTTCTTTAGCTGGTTCGATTCGTGATGACGGCCCACTTCCTGACACGCAAATGGATTTAATTAAGGCTCAAGAACATTATACTGAACTGTTACGCGGTGCAGATATGGTGTTAATGTTGTCGTCTATGCTGCACTCTATTGGTGTGGGAAATATGACTCCGGCTGGTGTGAAGATGGTCTGTGTGGACATTAATCCGGCGGTGGTGACTAAATTGAGCGATCGGGGTTCGATCGAATCTACTGGTGTTGTGACTGATGTGGGATTGTTCCTGAGTTTGTTGGTGACTCAATTGGATAAATTGACTAGCCGTCATCAAGTAGCTCAATCTGTTTAGATTTAGCTAGTAGACATCTCCCATAATTGTGGAACAGGCATCCTGCCTATTCAAGACAGGCAATTCTTGCGATGTCTAGTAGGGTGCGTCAGATTTGAGATTTTCAAGTTGTACGGAAAGCATATTTCTGACGCACCGTTTGGCGAGGTGCGTCAGTTTTGAGATTGTTGATTTGCATCGGAAATAATCTTACCTGACGCACCCTACATTAACTCATTGGACAGCAGAAGACCTGGAAGGAGGAGACGAAGAATAGACATCTCCAATAATTCCAATCCCTTCCCCCGCTTGGTTTCGGGAGTTGAGCCCTTTAAGGGGCTCAACTCCCGAAACCAACGCTTTAATAAGGGTTTCAACGGTTGGTCAACAAGAACTA
>NZ_JAHRFC010000195.1:0-2660 GCF_020883015.1 Microcoleus sp. CAWBG640 | reverse complement strand
TGGACGGCTTCACTTCGCACAGCCGAATTCTCGTCAGATTGAGCCAGTTGTTTGAGCCAAGGTAAGGTTTCCGGGTCATCTTTCCACCCCCGTGCTAATTCTTGGACTGCTGCACTTCGCACAGCCCAATTATTGTCAGATTGAGCGCTTTGTTTGAGGATAGGTAAGGTTTCGGGGTCATCTTTCCACCCCCGTGCTAATTCTTGAACTGCTGCACTTCGCACAGCCCAATCATCGTCAGATTGAGCGCGTTGTTTGAGGAAAGGTAAAGTTTCGGGGTCATCTTTCCACCCCCGTGCTAATTCTTGAACTGCTGCACTTCGCACATCCGAATTATCGTCAGATTGAGCGCGTTGTTTGAGCCAAGGTAAGGTTTTCGGGTTATTTTTCCAAGCAAAGGCAATCGCACTTACTGCTGTAGTGCGAATTTCCTTAACTAGATTTGCCTCTTCTTCATAAGGTTCATAATAGTAATTTAAATCGTACTTCGTTAACTTTTTTAATTGTTTAAGTAATTGACTATCAACGGGAGCAATCACATTTCTATCCCTCACCTCATTCAAACACTTCGCCGCCAAAAACAGGTTAGTAAACTTTTGCGCTTCCCCATCTTGCTCAATCAAAAATTGAATCAATTTCCCTGTAAGCTTACCAGCAATCAATCCCGCAATCAAACACAAAACTTCCTGCCAAGATTCATCATCCCAGTGCGGGCCGAAAACTTTTGCTTTTAACTCATCCAGAGAGAGTTCTAAAGCCTGAACCCGATTCACCACTTGCGACGCACAGAAATATTCCAGAAAAGTCCGGTGTATAAATCCGTAATTATCCGCACCCAAATCACATAAAATAAAATTGCGGGTTCGCAGTTGATTAATTATCAACTTCGCCCGGTTTCTCGGTTGGTCAAAATCTTTATTCTTCAGATATGCTGTCAGAATATCTTCCAAGTCTTCGGCACTAATAATATTGCCAGCCAACCCTTCATGTGCCGCTTGCATTTCCCAAGCGACTCGCCGCAGCATTTCTTGCTTGTCTTTAGCATCAATCGTTTTGGGATCGAGCCTGCTATCCTCTACTAAAGACCTTTCCACATCCCATTGATACAGCAATATCCGCGAAGCTTGATTGTAAAGTTCTGCCCTGTCTCTCGGCAATTCTTGACTGCGATTCAAAATCGCCATAATCGTTAACAATAAGGGATTTCTGGCTAAATCTTGAATTGTTGATGAATACTCTAGGGCTTTTTTCATGCGCTGACTAATTCGCACTTTTTCCCTAGCATCATTAAAAGTCAACTCATGCCAGCGCTGCACAAAATCCTGAATTTGTGCGGGATTCAAGTCTTGGAGGATAAAGTGATGAAACTGGGCATCTTGCAACCGTTGAGGTTTGTAACCAATAATCCGAGAAGTGACAATCACCCGCACGCGCGGATACTCGTTAGTAAACCGATGAATCGCGGTAATTACATCTTCTCGTTTCCCGGAATCGAAAATTTCATCTAATCCGTCGAACATCACCACAGCCTCGCCGGTTTTAAGTTGTTCGTGCAATTGATGCTGATTCAAGTCACAAATAAAACCAGAATTTTTATGGCAAAATTCCAGGAAATTCTTGCAATGTCCTGATTCCACGTTGCGAATGTAAATCCGCAATTCTATTAGCAGCGGCAGCGGCAGAGATGTGACGCTATTTAAAGGCGATCGCGCCCAGGTTAATGCTAAATATTGTAACACAGTAGATTTGCCCGCACCCGGATCGCCTAAAATCACAATGTAGGGATAATTTGACTTGTCATTGATGACATCTAACACGGATACGATCGGCCCAGAAAAATAACCGTGTCGATATTTCTCTAAATTTTCAAGTGCGATCGCCTCTAGTCGATCGCTTTCTAACAACCGCCGTTGATGTTCCTTGGGAATTTCGTAAGCTTGGGGCAGAAATGACTCGTAAATTAAGCGCACATCTTGGAAAATAAAGATTTGCCAAACTTTCAGCTTTTCGCGATAATCGTAGGTATTGCTATCGACGCTGCTTAAATTCAGATTGCTGTAACGTTCGCACAAAGCCTCTTGATATTGCCTCAAATCAAAATCGGGGATTATCCCAGCAATTTCTTGAGTTTTTGTCTGAATGCTGTCCAGATTTTGAGCATTCAAGATATCCCGCAAGTCTGTTGAGTCCAAGAGAATTTCTTGAACTTCGGTGAGATACTGATTGGCGATGGTTTGCCACTTAAATTTGGCGGGTAAAGCAGCTAAATCTAGTTGAGTCCAGGTTTGTTCGAGAAGTTCTGCATCGAGGGATTCGCGATCGCTCTCAAAGGCCTTACCCAAAATTTCCTTAACTGACTTGTTGCCGATAAACTTTTTAACATCTTTAATATACAGCTTAATCTGGTCTTGGGAAAGTCCGCTGATTTTTAACTGCTGTTGCACTAACTCCAAAAACTTTTTGAGGGCTTTCCCCCCTGCGACTTGTCGCGGATCTTTTTCGCCAAATAAGACGTTTTTTAGGGAATCTTTAAAAAAATCTTTTACTAAATCCTTCGCGCCGTCTACTGCCAAATCTTCTAAGATGGGTTTGACGAGAATGCCGACTCCTTGCGTTACCCCCCAGACCACAAGCCAATCAATCATAAAGCTAGCCAGACA
>NZ_JAHRFC010000194.1:0-2704 GCF_020883015.1 Microcoleus sp. CAWBG640 | reverse complement strand
CTGGAGATCTGACAACGCTATATTTGAGTTTTAATTCAACTTGATTTAGTTCTTTTTGAGCTTGAATCAATTGCTGTTGAATTGACGAGCGCTTCACCAGCAAAACCCGCCGACTTCTGCCTAATCGTTCAGCTACATCGGGCAAGGATGTTGCTAGTTTTACCAGAGCTGATTCCACTAATTTATCTACTGCGGAACTTTCATTTTGGATACTCTGAAATTGGGCGCTAGCTAAAATTTGATTCTCCAATTCCCGCAATTGGCGATTGATTTCATCGGCTGCTGTCTGAGACTGAGTGACAGTTTCTTGGAATTGCTTTTTTTGACTATCTAAACGGGATGCGTCCACAACGGCGATCGCATCTCCTTGTTTCACCACCTGATTTTCAGTAACTGCAATGCTTTCGACGGTGCCCTCTGTTGTCGCTTGTACAACGCGGACTTCTCCGGCGGGACGGACGATCGCATCTGCTTTAACTGTAGCACTGTATTTGGTGACGCTAGCAAGGGCGATCGCACCTCCAAATGTAGCCACCATCAAAATTCCCCCCAAACTTGTCCAGCGGCTGACAGGGGGCAAAAATTGGTTGTTCTCAAAGGTTTCAACGGATGGGGATTCGGGAAGAGGAGACATGGCGACAACAGGGTAAGAAGAGGAAAGATGGAAGATGGAAGATGGAAAAGGGAAGAAATTTAGGCGATCGCCTAATTAGCCCTAACGATTTCAGCAATTAATCATGTCCTAACCACGGTTCGGGTTGCTCTAAAAATTCCACATGGTGGCTAACTCGAAAAATCCTTATTTCTTTGAGCGCATTTATTTTGAAATTTCCGGATCGCCAGGATACATTTAGAAGTCTCAATCAAAATTCGTAGGCTACAGCCAAAAATCCGCACAGATTCCCTGAATGAGCATCCCAACTTCGCTCCCATATCGAGACTGGTAAAAAAACCGGGTTCTATTTTCATTACACGTAAGTATTGAATAGTCACCGAATCTTTGACTGAGATCGATCTCTCTGAGACAGAGGGACGAAAAAGTCTTGACTGCAAATTTTTGATTAATTAAATTCCCAAGGAGTTCATTATGTTTGAAAATCAACAACACTCACTGTTTACTGAACTAACAGATGCCGAATCAGCTACTGTCAGCGGTGGTAATAGGAGCAGCGGTGTCAGCGATCTTGACAGTAATAGCGATGCCAGCAATAGCAATGCAGATGATATCAATGGCTTCTTTTTTGTACCAGATGTCAGTCAACTTTATATGTACGATCCGAGTCGGCAGCGTCCGTATAAAACCATCGTGGTTTAGAAAAATAAGTCTAGGGGCTTAGTTGGGAAAATTTATCCGTAATATTCCGGAGATCCACCTGCTTTTAAGAAACATAGATCAGTATTTAAACGAAGCTAGAAAGTCGATCTAGTTTCTAGCTTGTGTCCAATTTGAGCGCATAAAATGGAGTCTATCATGAAAGAAACTAAAGACACCTCACTAGACAGCTCACTGTTTACTGACATCACCCCAGAAGCATCTGCCAGTGTCAACGGGGCTCATCGTTATCGTTATGTCAGCCGTCGTAGCAACTGCGATAACTACAGCTACAATCCCTACTTCGATGGTCGCCCAGTTCATGGGTACGTACACAATGTGTCCTATCGTCGCTACTACGACTGGTAACTGACTGTGAGAACTTCAGAAATTTTGGTGTAAAAATTCAGAAATTCCAATTTAAACGATGCTCTAGAATTTAGCTGAAATTTCTAATTATTGTCCAATTTTATCAGCTTAAAAGGAGTTTATCATGCAAGCAACTAAAGAGATCTCACTGTTTACTGAAATCACTGCTGAAGAATCTGCTAGTGTCAACGGTGGTTACTATGGCTGTTACCGTCCCCGTCGTCACATTGTATACCGCCGTAATCGTAACGGTACTTTCAGAGCAGTAGTTCGCTACTGGTAAATTTGAGGTCGGTTAATTCAGCTTTATAACTGTGAATCGAGGAAGTACCCATAACATTATGGGTGCTTTTTTCTGATTGAGTATCCGGCGATGTGTAATCTGTTTTAGGCTCTGGTGATGACAATAAATTGTCAAAAAATGTTGTGATTTTTCCAGAGAATACCATCTCCGAAAAAGTCAATAATTTATGAAATATCAGGTTGTTCTCCAGCATAGTGAAGAAGATTGCGGAGCTGCTTGCTTAGCTTCCATTGCTAAATTTTATGGTCAAAATTTGACTATTAGTCGTTTGCGAGAATTCGTCGGTACCGGTCAACAAGGGACGACTTTACTGGGGTTAAAACAAGGAGCTGAGGCGATCGGCTTTAATGCTCGATCGGTACGAGCAGCATCTACCATTTTAGACAAGCTGGATGATGCCCCTCTACCTGCTATTATTCACTGGAAAGGTTATCACTGGGTAGTTTTGTATGGAAAGCAGGGCAAAAAATATGCGATCGCCGATCCAGGAGTCGGCATTCGCTATGTTTCCAAAGAGGAATTAGCCACGGCTTGGACAGATTGGTTGTGCTTGCTGGTGGAACCAGATCCAGAGCGGTTTTTTGCCCAAGGAGAGAGTCAAGCATCCGCAAGTTCTCTACAGAGATGGATGCGACGCATTGGGATTTACCGCTCGATTTTGATGGAAGCATTTTTGCTAAATATAGTCTTAGGTTTGCTGTCAATTTCTTCGCCTTTTC
>NZ_JAHRFC010000193.1:0-2748 GCF_020883015.1 Microcoleus sp. CAWBG640 | reverse complement strand
TGGACTACTGGGTGATGTTGAGTGACCGAGATAGTTGAGCATTTCTACTCATTTTTGTCTCGGATGATTCACTTTTACCCCCTCAACCCGCCTATGTGCCAGTTGGGGGTGCGGAATGTGGGATATATAATTCAAATCAATAAACTCTTGAACTTGCTTATAGGAAACAGTAAAGTGTTAGTCAATCAGCCAAAAATAAACTGATTAATGAATTAATGCAAATTTCACTCTATGAGAGGTGTTCGTAGGAATAGAATTTAGGACGGGCGCAAAACTAAGTTGTAAAGTCTATGTTGTGTAGGGCAATTTATGAGTTACCCCTACTAATGGTTTACGCTGCGTAAGTTCAGGAATTTTTACAGAATTGAGTTTATTAGTTGGATTTAGTGGTGTTGAAAAAGGTGCGTCGCCTTCTGTAATACCTACAAATAAAGCTAGCATCTAGTTCCAGATTTCAGCATGACTGCACAGGTGACTCGCGCGAGATGTGTAGCAATACAGCAGATTCCACATTTATGAAGGACACCGCGCGATCGATCTATCCCCACGGTAGGGACACTCAAGCGAGCCCATTACTGTCAACTTAAGGCTGAAATCCTTGAGAAATCTGGGTTTTATGCCAAGTCTAGATCCCCCTAAATCCCCCTTAAGAAGGGGGACTTTGATCGGACTCTTGTCCCCCCCTTCTTAAGGGGGGCTAGGGGGGATCTAGGGTTAATAGTCAAACAGCAGTCTGTGACAGGGTTTGACCTTAAGTTGACACGAATAAGGGAACCGTGCCGTGTCCCTACTTCATAAAGTCGGTTCAAACTTTACTTATTGAGATAAACTCCAATGGCAAATACTGATACAAAAACTGGTCAACTCGATGGCAATGACATTATTTTTCCTGATCCCGGCGGCAACTTCACGCGGGCTGATGAATATGACTTAATTACATCTGCGATCGGGCAACCTGTCACGCTTTCTCTTACGGCTACAGATTCAACCAAATATAACACGTTCCTGCAAGTTATCAATGCCGAGACGGGCGCTCTCATTGCTGATTCTGACGATACCGAGCTCAAAGTTAACCTTAACTCAGTGATTGCACCCGGTCAGCCTCCCGATGGTCCTGGTGATGACAATCCGAGCACTCCTAATTCTTTCACAATTGCCGGCGGCATTAAGTACAAAGTCCGCGTCACCAGCAATGGTGCACTCCCCGCGTCGTCTACTAATCCCTACAGTTTACAGGCCACCATTCCTACGGGTGATATCAGTTTAGTTCCCAGAGGTAGCGACTTCAGTGGCAGCCCCTTAACCGGCGCTCCTGCCGTTACATTAACTGGTAAATTGGAAGGCAGCAAAGACTTTACTTTTCTAGCTCCCACTTTCAACACCGGCAACACACTGGCTGATGAATTTTTAGTAACTACATCCTTGGTGGGCCAACCTCTCACCATTAACCTCAGCAGCAAGACACCTGGCTTTGACCCTTATGTGCAATTCGTCAACGCTGATACTGGCGCTCCTGTTGCTTTCGATGATAACGGCGGTGGCGGTTTGGACGCGCAGCTTAATGGAGTCGCGCGCCAAGCAAATACTAACTACAGAATCCGCGTCACCGGTGCTAAAGCTGGAGGTCTCCCTGCTGATTACAGCCTACAGGTCACCGTTCCTCAAGGTACTGTCACATTGACCCCCCGGAGTGGCGACACCCCCATTATCACTCCGACACCAACTCCAACGCCACCAACACCAACTCCAACACCAACTCCAACACCAACTCCAACAACTCCAACGCCACCAACTCCAACTCCAACACCAACGCCACCAACACCTGTTACTCCAACACCAACACCTGTTACTCCGACACCAACACCTGTTACTCCGACACCAACACCTGTTACTCCGACACCAACACCAACACCTTTTCCAGTTCCAACGCCTACACCAACACCAACTCCAACACCGACACCATCGCCAACACCAACACCAACGGCTGGTGGTACGCCTGTAACGATCGCGGCACCTGCAATCAATTCTTCCGGCCCTGGTACTCCTACTGGGCAACCAGCAAACACTGTTAGCGGTCAGTCTTACAACCTGTCAGACAATAATGACAATATTTTGGTGTCATCACTGCCCCCGGCTGCTGCTGGCAAACCAATCTTGGGGCTATCTGGCAACGACAATATTACCGGGACAAGCGGCTTTGATATCATTAACGGAATGCAAGGAGCCGATACAATTGACGGAGGGGCTGGCAACGACTCTTTGACCGGCGGTAAAGGATCGGATCAGATTGAAGGCGGTGCTGGTAATGACAACTTGTCCGGCAATAATGACAACGATACTCTCACCGGAGGAGATGGCAATGACACTATCACCGGTGGTAAAGAAAATGATGTCCTGATTGGTGGCTTAGGCGACGACATACTGAGTGGCGATCGCGGTCAAGACATCCTCACAGGTGGCGCTGGAAACGATACATTTATCTTAACCGGAGGGGCGGCGACGGCTGCCACCTTAGCAGAGGCAGATGTGATTACAGACTTTACTGTTGGGGACAAAATTGGTCTAACCGGCGGGAGTGTATTTGCTAGCCTCACCTTGGAAACTGTAAGTTTGAATCTGAATGGAGGAGCTGCTGTTAGTGCTACGGCAATTAAACTCGGCGGCTATTTGGGTATCGTTGTAGGGGTTGCCCCAAGCGAGCTTACGGCAAGTGTTTTTGTGCCAGCAGCATAGTTTCTGTAGCGTGGG
>NZ_JAHRFC010000192.1:0-2873 GCF_020883015.1 Microcoleus sp. CAWBG640 | reverse complement strand
ACACGATCGCAGGTGGTTATGCACGGGTTTTGCTCTATTTTACCTGTTTATCTTGCACTAAACTCTCGATCGCGCGATCGAAACCCAGGCCACGTCAAGTGCGATCGATATATTCAGCAAGCCCTAGTTACATACGATCGCAGCTTCCCAGCAAACTGTCAACAGTTCGGTTGTAAAGTTTAGTGTCGCAAAAGTTGCCCAGAGAATCAACATATTAACAGTATCAAAGCGGGCGTAAATGCTCCAAAATTTTGCCGTCTAAATACACAGAATTAATCACTTTCTCAGACGTATCACACCACTTAGCCACCACCGCACTCGGTACACCCTTGCCAACTTGTTCGCTGATAAAAGTATCCCGACAAGAGTAGGGAGTAGTAGTTTTCCGCTGTCCTTCAATCTCGCGAGTTTTCTCAGTAATTGGGTCAACCAACTTATGCCATACCTGTTTAGTGAAATTGTTGTAATTAATCGCCCCGCCCTTAATAGGTGATGGAAAAACCAGTTTCTCTTTATCAGTCAGACTTGTTGGCTTGATACTTTTTAACAACTGAATCAGTTCTTGATTGCAAGGAAATTTACGCCGTTTATTATTTTTACTACCATCAACTCTTGTCTCCTTACCGCCCGGATGCTGAACACTCCCATTAAACACAATGTGAGAAAAGTCACTAGCTATGTCACACCACCTTAACCCCACAGCCTCGGATGGACGGCATCCAGTCAACAGCCAGAATTGCACCATAGGGTAGTAAAAACAAAACTTTTGTCCAGTTTCACCCCTACCGTTCCAAGTACCTCTATGATTCCTAAAAGCCTCCAATACCAGCTCTTTTTCCTGAGACGTAAAAGCATTAGGTTCCGGGTCACTTTCCCAGTTGTGCTTAGGTAGCTCAGTCGCCATCCCTTCAAATGGCGATACGGTTAATCCCTTGACAATCTTGAACTTAATCCCCCACTTCACCGCTGCATTTAGGTGAGTTAAAATCCTCTTAGTCATGCTGTTAGTAGTGTCCTCCAATAACCAAGCGCGTACCTGCAAAGCGCCGTCCTCAGACAGAAGCTGGTGAGGGCAACGGTCAATATAACTCTGAATGCCCGTCACTAAGTAATTGAAGGTTGTGGCCTTGAGTGTTGGCTTCTTGAATTCCAAGTATTTAGCAAACAACTGGGTAAGCGTCAGTTCCGGTTTTGGCTTGATAGTCTCAATCACAGTCAAGTGAGTTTCTGGCTTGTATTTTTTGAGCGTGGGGTCAAACCGCTCAAACTTGATATCAGATTCAATCAACCGTGCTTTGGCGAATGCCAGTTCCCAGTTTTCCGGGGTATCTGCCAAGTTGAGGTAAAAGTGTTTGCGTTCACCGCCATAAAGATGTCTGGGTAATTGCAACCTCAGTCTGCCACTGCGAGTCTGGACAACAACCGACCCTTTCTTTGCCCGATCGGGAGAGTCAACCATAATTTTGTCTCCAATTTCAACACAACTAAGATACTACTTTTGGAGACAAATTGGAGACAAAATTGGAGACAAAGTATCTTTAAAACACGTAAACCGTTACAGAATAAAGGATTGAGTGATTCCATCCTACAGCCTTCCATGCTAACTATGCGGGTTCGATTCCCGCTGCCCGCTTACCTCTATAAAAACCTCAAACCAACGACAAATCAACGGTTTGAGGTTTTTTATTGCTGATTTTTGGGACTATCAATGGGTCTAGTTGACTGGAAATTGACTACATTTTGACGAGAAAACAACCAAACTGAATATCAACTGAGTATCAAGTGACTACAATTTGCCTAAGTTGGATACAAAGGCGATCGCCCTTCAATTCCTGAAACTGCTTCCAGAACTGAGAGCTAGTACCGAGAAATACAAGTTTGCGGTTTAACGCTAGGATAAAACAAGAAATAAACACCAGAATTACGAATGTCCAGCTAAATATAGACTGGGCAAGTTTTGGCTAGGTATTATAAAGCCTCTGGGTATCCCACGGGAGTTGTTAAATAACTAGCTCAGCACTGTTGGTGACTGAGTTTCCAAACCTATCAGGAGCTTCTTATGAGTTTATCTTTTAAGCAATTGACCCTTTATCTGACGTTGCTGTCCATCGGTGGAGGTATGGGATGGTTGGGAAATCGCTATCTCCAAAGTCCAAACGCCTTGGAAACTGGCTCGGTTTTGCCCGTGGTACGCCAACAAATCCCGCCTTATGCGTCTGTTCCCGTCCCATCCGATCGACAGCCCGATCGTGGCAATGCCAATTTTATTGCAGAAGCCGCCCAAAAAGTCGGTCCGGCTGTGGTCAGGATTGACGCATCAAGCAAAGTCGTCAATCAAGTGCCGGAAGCTTTCAAAAATCCTTTGTTTCGCAGGTTTTTTGGCGATAATTTGCCAGTACCGGAAGAAAAAATTAAACGGGGTACAGGTTCGGGGTTTATTCTCACTTCTGATGGCCGGATAGTTACTAATGCTCACGTTGTTTCCGGCAGTGAGACTGTGAAAGTGACCCTCAAAGACGGCCGAGAGTTTGAGGGTAGAGTCCAGGGGGTCGATTTGCTGACGGATGTGGCTGTGGTGAAAATTAATGCCTCAGACTTGCCTCTAGTGGCTTTGGGTCGATCGGACAATATCGTACCCGGACAATGGGCGATCGCCATTGGCAATCCTTTGGGTCTTGACAATACAGTGACTGTCGGTATTATCAGCGCTACAGGTCGATCGAGCTCCCAAGTAGGCATCCCCGACAAACGAGTCAGATTTATCCAAACCGACGCCGCCATCAACCCCGGCAATTCTGGCGGCCCACTACTCAACGACCAAGGTGAGGTCATCGGCATCAACACTGCCATTCGTGCCGATGCTCAGGGCTTGG
>NZ_JAHRFC010000191.1:0-2882 GCF_020883015.1 Microcoleus sp. CAWBG640 | reverse complement strand
AGGGGTTCTGTGGAAGTTTGAACGCAATGACAGCCACGGTAGCTGAGGTAATTGTTGTCTGCGTATTCCCGGCGACGGATGGGATTGTCGTCAATTTCAGCTACTATTAAATAGTCTTGTTGTAGGAGTTGTTTGATGCGGGGAAGATAGGCGGGATATTGCATGATTGTCCGCTGCCAAATAAATACTTTTTCTTCCGCTGGGAGTGGGGAAATTAATTCGAGTGTTTTCACGCCAGATACGGTGCGGACACCGGGAATTGTAGCGCTAAATTTGTCCGGTTCCAAAACTCGCAGGCGATCGCACCCTGTAGGTGCCATAATTATGGTTTGAATCAGCAATCTGCGTGGTTGTACAGGGGTTTTGGTCGATCGCACAATATAATATTCAGCACTGGTTTCCGTAGCAAAACTACTCGATTGTAGCTCTAATGCCTTGACCATGGGATGCAGCAATTGCTGAAATTGGGCAAAATTTTCGGTTTTTTGTCCCTTTCCTTGCAATTCGTACACTTGCAATCCGGCTTGAGTAAAGAGTGATTGAATACTTTCTAGGGTAAACCAGTGCTGCATTTTGCCATCGGCATTTTCCCAGTGCCCGCGCAACAAATTGACAATGCGCCGCCAGTATTGAACATTGGGAATTCTGGCGAAAATTTGACCCCTGGGATGCAGCAAAGCACTGTATTGTTTGAGGACATCCCAAGGATTTTTGAGGTAAGGTAACAAATCGCCAAACACCAAACAATCAACGGTGCCTGGGGCGATGTCGAGACTGGCGATGTCGGTTTCTTCTATATTGGCGATCGCCACCCAGTTTAGCCGATCGACTGCTATTTTAGCTTTTTCTCGATCGCATTCAAGGCCAATATATTGACAATGGGGATTTGTCAGCTTGTACTGTGCGCCCATAGCCCCCGTACCGCAGCCTATTTCCACAATGACTTTAGCATCCGGGGGTAGCAGATTCAAGAGGTCATGGTTGATGCTATCGATCACTTTCTCTAATTTGTGAGCATGGCGATGCCAGTATACAATGGCGATCGGCACATTTGTCAAGCACCAAATCAACTAAAAAAGAATTATAGCACAAACTATGAACCCTAACTTAGGAATTAACATCGCCGGCTACATCAACGGTGAATTTGGAGTGGGAGAAGGAGTCAGAGCAAATATTAGATCCCTAGAAGCCGCCCAAATTCCCTTCACTATCAACAATTTCACCCGCAGTCCCCACCGCAGTCAAGACACCAGCTATCAAAACTTCAGCCCAGACAATCCTTATCCCATAAACCTGATTCAAGTCAACGCCGATGAAGTCAACACTTTCTTAAAACATTCTGGTTCCAGCTATTTTAAAAATCGCTACAATATCGGCTTTTGGG
Source organism: Microcoleus sp. CAWBG640 (assembly GCF_020883015.1). Classification (NCBI taxonomy): domain Bacteria; kingdom Bacillati; phylum Cyanobacteriota; class Cyanophyceae; order Oscillatoriales; family Microcoleaceae; genus Microcoleus; species Microcoleus sp. CAWBG640. The sequence goes on along the minus strand of NZ_JAHRFC010000191.1, from coordinate 1,498 downwards.
CCTGGGAAATGCCCGAATTTCCCCAAAAATGGCAACCAGTATTTGACAACTTTCACGAAATATGGACTTACAGCAACTACTGCGCCGAAGCAATTTCCCTAGTCTCGCCAATTCCCGTCATCAAAATCATGCCCAGCATTGATTTACCCCCATCTTACCTGAACAGAAAATCCCTGAATTTGCCAGAAAATAAATTTATTTTTCTATTTATATTCGACTTTTCCAGCCGCATCGAACGGAAAAATCCTTTAGCTGCCATTCAAGCATTTAAGCAAGCCTTTGGTCAAGACGAGCGCGTACTATTTATCCTCAAATCTTCCAACTCCGACAAAAACATCCAAGATTTAGCATTGTTAAAATCCGCCATCGGAAATGCGACCAATATTCAACATTTAGACGGATATTTATCTAAAAATGAAATAAATGTTTTGCTCTACAATTGCGACTGTTATGTATCCCTACATCGCTGTGAAGGATTTGGTTTAACCATGGCAGAAGCCATGTTTTATGGCAAACCGGTAATTGCTACTGCTTATTCATCAAATACAGAATTTATGAATGTGGGCAATAGCTTTTTAGTCAAATATAAATTAATTCCCCTTGAGGCAGATTGTGGTCCTTACAAAAAAGGCAATTTTTGGGCAGAACCGGATACAGAACACAGCGCTTATTTAATGCAGCATATATTCAATAATTACGGGGAAGCTCAACAAATAGGAGCGAGAGCAGCGCAGGAAATTAAGACTTTACTAAGTCCATCAACTGTCGGTAAAAAAATTCAAAAACGTTTGGAACATATTGCTCAAATCACGCATAATTTTCAAGATTTAAACAATTCAAAAACTGCCCTGCTAAATCCTACCCAAACAGTACAACCTTTAGTGAGTATTTGCATTCCCACATATAACGGAGCAGCGTTTATTGGCGAAGCAATTGAGAGTGCTTTGGCTCAGACTTATCCTAATATAGAAGTGATTATATCCGACGATGGCTCCACAGACCAAACAATTGCGATCGCCCAATCATTCACCTCAAAAACCTCAGTAGATTTACGCATCATCCTCCACCGCAACTATGGACTCTCCCAAAACTGGAACTTCTGCATTTCCCAAGCTAAAGGTAAATACATTAAATTTCTGTTTCAAGACGACTTACTCGCACCAGAATGTATTGAAAAAATGGTCGAACTTGCCGAAAAACACCCAAATATAGGCATGATTTTTTCCCCCCGTGGAATTACCATAGACGCATCTGAATCCAATCCCATTTTACAAAAAGCTTCCCAATCAATTAAAGATTTGTACAAAGGTTGGTCAAATTTAAAACCGATTCAGCCCGGACAAGAATTACTAGCAGATCCTAACTGTTTAAGCAACCCCATCAACAAAATTGGTGAACCGACTACCGTCCTAATTGCCGCCCGCGTTTTTGCCGAAATCGGATTATTTGATTCGGGATTATCTCAGTATGTAGACTTAGATATGTGGTGGCGAATTAT
>NZ_JAHRFC010000190.1:0-2907 GCF_020883015.1 Microcoleus sp. CAWBG640 | reverse complement strand
CTTTTTCTTGCGCTGAAAATAACACAAAAACTAGCACTCTTGAACCTTTTTTGATTGACGAGCGCAAGATTACCCTAGACTTAATGGTTTTTGGTGTAGTTCAGCGGCTTAATGCTCAAAAATGGCTGAATCTTAATTAACCTGAGTTCGGGATAAGAAGAGGAGGAGCCGTGTAAGCTGAAATACAGCGTATTCCAGGTTTGTGAATTGTAGGGACACGGCAGTGTCCATAGGTGTCAACTTAAGCTCAAGCCCAGTCAGAGATGGCTGTTTGACTATTAAATCTAGATCCCCCCTAGCCCCCCTTAAGAAGGGGGGGACAGGAGTCCTTTCAAAGTCCCCCTTCTTAAGCTATGCCTTACTCACATCTTTCTTAACAAAGTCGCTCCGGCTTGAGCCGGAGCGGTTTGTGAGGCGATCGCCCGAAGCGTGAGCTTGACAACCAGGAAGTGAATCAAGTAATCCTCAAATGACGTAATGGAGGCGAGGGAGGAATGATGACGGCACAATGGGCTCTAGCAGAACTAAAATTCGCTTGTTTGGGCGATCGGCGTCGCGTGAAACGACTGGCGAGAATCGCGAAGCCGACATCTATGACTTTTTAGCGACTGAAAGACCTGGGAATTCTCAGTTGTTAATTCGCGCCTATCACAACCGTCAAGTCAAGAACTCTGATGGGACTCTAGAAGTAGAGCGACTACAAAGTGCGATCGCCAAAGTACCGCTCGCGGGACAACTGGACTTGGAATTGCGAGCTAATCCGCAGCGATTAGCTCGTAAAGCGACTCTGAACCTGCGGGCTACAACAGTCGAAATTCTACCTCCTCAAAGCCACCCTCAGCGCCAGAATTTACAGCCACTGAGAGTGCAAGTGATTTTGGCTTGTGAAGAAAACCCACCGGCCACAGAGAAGCCTGTGAGTTGGTTATTACTGACCACCTTGCCCATTAATGGTTTTGAAGATATTGTGCAGTGCTTGCGCTGGTACAGTTACCGTTGGTTAATCGAAGGTTATCATTACGTTCTTAAAAGTGGGTGCGGTTTAGAGCAGCTACAATTGGAAACTGCCGATCGCATCGAAGGAGCTTTATCAACTTACACAATTGTGGCATGGCGCTTGTTGTGGATGATTTACGAATCTCGTCATCATCCTGATACTCTGGCCGATAGGATTCTTGAAACCCATGAATGGCAAGCACTTTACTGCACCATTCACTCAACTCCGATCCCCACTGAATCACCCCCAACTTTAAGTAATTGTATTCGTTGGATTGCGAAACTGGGTGGATTTTTGGGACGCAAGGGAGATGGTGAACCGGGTGTCAAGACCCTCTGGCGAGGCTGGCAACGTTTGCATGACATTGCTGCTACATGGAAATTAGTTTCCACCCATTCCCCCCCAGATGTCAAGCCTGATTTTGTTAAGAAAGATGTGAGTAAGGCATAGCTTCTTAAGGGGGATTTAGGGGGATCTAGGCTTAGGTAAAAGCAAGAGATACCAAGGGTTTCAGGCTTAAGTTGACACCAATGGACTCTTGGAATATCCCTACGGGGAAGCTCACGATAGGCGGGTATACTTCATAAATGTGGAATCTGCTGTAAATGTAAATGCAAAGCAATAGCCAGAGAACTCAAAAAATCAGGTCATCTTCTCAATCAGTGGCTGCATCAATCCTGTTGGATGAAACAAAAGATAAAAATACAATTTTTTGGCAAGAATGGCAGGCGAATCAAGATTATCTTTCCCATTGCTGTCTCAAGTGGATGAACTCAAACCCAATTGATGCCGAAGAAGTATTGAGTCAGGCAATGCTTAAAGCCTGGACAGAATGGCAAAACTATGGAAGTAAAATTAAATATCCTAAAGCTTGGTTAACTAAAATTATCTATAACTTCTGCATAGATTTGCATCGAAAACGGAAACGAGATGCAGTAACATTTGAAAAAATTGAGGATATTAAATTTGAAGATCATCCAGTATTCTCTTTTAGGGCAGAATTTCCTGAATCCAAACTTCTAGATTGTGAAATTTTACCCTTGGCTGTTGGGAAAGTCTCTACCCCCCCAACCCCCCCTTGCCAAGGGGGGGCTAAGAGAACGAGGGGGGAGAATTCCATCAAAGTCCCCCTTTTTAAGGGGGATTTAGGGGGATCTCCGGGGGATATAGTCGAACAGATGCTGAAACGATTTCCCCAGCGCTGGAGTGTTTGGGCGACGGCGGCGCGGGTGTTGGTGGAATATTTTAAAGAGTTTGAACGAGGGTGTAGCGTTTCTGAGCAGGGGATAAAACTCCAGCCCCAGTTAGCTGATGCTTGGTTTCGTCATGGGCGGGTGTTGGCTTTAGCTGGGAAACATCGGGAAGCAGTGCAGGCGTTGGAGAAAGGATGGAAGTTGTTACCAGCCGGAATTTCTCTGCAATTCGTGCCGACGGCGGTGTGGCTGGCGGAGAGTTACCAGGTGCTGGGGGATGTTGGGGCTAGTCAGCGCTGGTGGAAAGTTGCCGGTGAGGGATGTCAGGAATTGAAAGCGTTTAACGGGGCTATGGCTGACTACTGGTTAGGGAGAGCCTTGGTGGGATTGAGGGATAAGTTGGGGGCGATACAGGCTTATGAAAGTGCCTTGAGTCAGCAGTTGTTGTATCCAGCGCGTGGGGAGGTTGAGAAGAGTTTGCTGCGGTTGAAAGGTAAGAGAGGGAAGGGTTGTAGGGGTTGAGGGTGGATTTTTGGGGAGAAAATTTGCTCGTAACTCGAAAAATTCCCAAATTGCGGTGGGAAAACGTCTAATAAATAGGGTTTGCTGAATAATCGATCGCAAACTGAGAGCAGGAGCGATCGATATATTCAAGCTCGGTTAAATATAAGTTTTTCTGTATCAATTCCACCCAGTTATAATTGTAAATTATCTTCA